>NZ_SMGG01000005.1:323053-336944 GCF_004339245.1 Seleniivibrio woodruffii | reverse complement strand
CTTCAATTCCCTTATCTCACTCACTTCCTGACTCACTTCGATGGTTCCTCTGTATTCCCCTTTTGCGTCACGAATGGCGAAATACTGAATAAGAATGAACTTGCCTCCCATCTGAATCCAGAAGTTCTCAACGTCCTTTTTGCCCGATTTCAGCCTTGCCACAACCTCGTTGACGATGTGAACGCTGTCCGGCGGATGGCAGTTCTGAACAGTGCGGCCTATGATGGCCTTTGAGCGGGGGAAAATCCTGTCCTTGGGCGATGAGAAATAGCGGACGCAGTCGTTTTCGTCCACATATGTTATGTCCACGGGCAGGGTATTCAGCATCATGATGAGCTGCTGAACCGAAAGCTCTCCGGTTTCCAGATTCACCATACCGTTCACCTCTGCCAGAGGCTTTGAAGAGGATCTGACGTTTATTTCCGGCGCATCTATGAACGTGTAGCCCACCTCAGGACACTGGCCGAGCATGTCCTCCATTGCCTCTGCGGGTATCATCTTTGCGGACATCGGCAGAAGGATGTAATCTTCACGAAACATCAGCCCGTAGATATCGAAAAACAGTCTGCCGATGGCTCTGTTGAACTGAACGCCGTCGAAAGGGTCCTGTCCCAGCAGAGCGGATATTTTTTTGATTCCCCTGCGGACATCGTCGTGCATCGACCACATTATCTGTATGCATCTGTATTCGGGGATGTATTTTTCAACATAGGGGAAAAGGATGTTTTCCTTTTTAACGTAGTGCGCTTCCAGAGCGGTCAGCTCCTCTACACTGTTTTTCACAGACATACGGTGCATATCGTGGGGATACGTTCCCTCTTCAGCCTTGCTGAGGAGTTTCAGCTCCTCTTTTATGTTGTTCATGCGGGCTGTTATAGCCTGATTCTCATCGGAGAGAATTTTTATGAACTGCGGATAGTTTGCCGAATCGTCGTGCAGTTCCATCAGGTTCGATGAGAAAATGTTGATTATTCTGTTAAGGGCATCTTTTATCTGATCCGTGTCATACTGCTCGCACTGAACCATCCAGTTCACCAGAGCCATGACCTCCGGATATTTTACGCTCCGGATGTCCTCCTCGTATTCACGAAACAGTGCGCCGCCGTCCTCTTCGTCCAGCACGCCTTTGCAGTATGCTCGCAGGTTTTCCATATGGGGGTCGTTCTTATAAAGCCACTCAGACATTTCTGTATCCTCCATAACCAGTATTATTGCACATAAGTGTGCAATGGGAAACCTTTATGGCAGAGGAAAAGTTTCCGCCGCACGTTTCAGCATGTAATATTCATCCAGCTCGGATGCCAGAAAGTCCACAAAGGCTCTGTTGGCAGGGGAGAGGCGGGTGTTTTTCTTCCATGCTATGAAATGGTTGAGATATATCTGCGGGTCGCAGGAAATGACGGCGACTTCGTTGGGCGTTCCCGAAGCGGCCATTTTCAGCAGAAATGCCACGCCAAGTTCTTCCTTTGCCAGATTTTTCAGCAGTGAGAAGATGTTGGATTCGGCGGCCGTTACTGTGCCGATACCTTCTTTGCGGGCGATGTCGTCGATAATCTCCCGGATAGCGTATCCGGCCTTAAACTGCAGAAGGGGCTGTGAGAGCAGTTTTTTGCGGGGTAGCTTGCGGTTTCCTGCCAGCGGGTGGCTTCTGGAAACGCAGGCCACAACCTCTTCGCGCAGGATGTGATGGGAATCCAGCCCGTCAGGAACCTCTCCGGCAATTATGCCCATGTCTATTTCGCCAGTCTCTATTTTCCGCTGAATGTTCCATGCGCTGTCGCCCTGAACTGATATCTGGAGCGAGGGATATTGCTGTTTGAATGCCGCCAGAATCTTCGGGAAGAAAAAACTGCTGAGCATGGGTGTAAGCCCCACCCTAACCTCGCCCTTTATCAGGCTTTTAAGCTCGGCTATCTCCTGTCCGGCACTGTCCACAGATTTCAGTATCTCTCTGGCACGCAGAGCGAAGATCTCCCCTTCGTATGTCAGGGCTATCCTTTTGTTCTGCCTGCTGAACAGCTCCGCACCCAGTTCCTCTTCCAGTTTTTTTATCGCTGTGCTCAGAGCCGACTGGGCGATGAAAAGCTTTTCTGCGGCCTTTGTGAATCCCCCGCAGTCGGCTATTTCCAGAAAGAATTTCAGCTGTCTCAGATCCATGGCATCACCAATCTGTTTTACGGATGGATAACATATAAAACATATATTTGCAATATGGGTGCGTCAGGCATTAGATTTATGGCAGAGGGTTAAACATGAACATACCTGTTTATCTGGACTGCAGCGCAACAACGCCTGTTGAGCCTTCTGCGGCGGCTGTTGCGGCAAAATTCACCGAGAAGGACTACGGCAACGCCGCAAGCCCTGTGCACGACTACGGGCTTTTTGCCAGAACGGCGGCGGATCACGCCAGAAAACTGGTGGGACAGCCTGCGGGTGCGGGAGCAGACAGCGTGGTTTTCACCGGCGGAGCCACCGAGAGCAATAACCTTGCGATACTGGGGCTTGCGGAAGAGGGTACCCGTACTGGACGCAGGCATATCATAACCACCGCAATAGAGCACAAGTCGGTGCTTGAGCCTGCGGCGGCCATGGAGCGGTTTGGCTTCAGGGTGGATCATCTTCCGGCGGGTGCTGACGGCAGGTTCGATGTGAACCGTCTGGCGGAGCTTCTGAGACCCGACACACTGCTGGTCTCCACCATGCATGTTAACAACGAGACGGGAATAATTCAGCCGCTGAAAGAGACGGCGGAGGTTCTGGCCGGACACGAAGCCTATTGGCACGTGGATTCGGCGCAGGGCTACGGAAAGGAGTTTACTATGCTCACAGACGGTCGGATCGATATGATATCCGTCAGCGGGCATAAGATATATGCACCCAAGGGAATCGGCGCACTCATAATGCGCCGGAGGGACGGAAGATTTCCGCCTCTGATGCCGCTTATGTACGGCGGGGGACAGGAGCAGGGGTTGAGACCCGGAACACTCCCCGTTCAACTCATTGCGGCTTTCGGCGAGGCGGCAAAGCTTGCCATGCGTGACGGCGAGAGCAGAAGGCAGAAGTGCATTGAATACCGCAGGGCGGTGCTTTCGGTTCTTGGAGAACTGGGAGCACAGCAGAACGGAGACGAACGCTTATGTATGCCCCATACGGTGAATTTTTCGCTGAAAGGCATAAAGGCTGAGACAGCCGTTCGTGCGCTTAAATCAGTTATAGCGGTTTCGGGCACATCCGCCTGCACATCCCACAACCCCATGCCGAGCTATGTGCTGGGGGCTATGGGGCTTTCTGCGGAGCGGGTGGAGTGTTCGCTCAGGTTTTCATGGTGCCATATGACACCTGATGCGGACTGGGAGAGAGTAAAGGATATTATCAGAAAGTTAAGGAGCGGAATATGAGTCAGGTGTTTGCGGATCTGAAAGAGGCGGCTACTGATCAGTATGTGAACGGGGAACTGCCGGAATGGCTGGCGACGCCTGTGCTTGCTGTGGCGGGAAATCCTGAGAAATACGGCGAAAAGGAATATCTGGTTGAGATACTTCTGGAGCAGGTGAAGGATTTTGACGTGTATGCCGAGGCGGGATGCTGCAAGTGGGCATACGACCACGAAGATATAGCCAGAACCCTGCGATGGCTGGAGGGCGAAGGTGTTTGACAGATTAAAGAGAGTGCTTAAGGAAGCGCAGGACAATCAGGATCTGCCGGACTATCTGGCAGAGGAGATAGAGAGGATAATCAGCGAGCCGGAGAGGTTTGCCGGAAGGGAGGATGAGATATCCGAACTGGCGGACAAGGTTGAGCTTTACGATACATACGGACAGACAGGCTATCTTGGAATGGGCGTTAACAACGCAATTCTGGAAAGAACACTTAAAAGGTTTTGGAAATAAAAGGGGAGCACAGGCTCCCCGTATATTATTTTGCGAATGAGCAGATGTAGTCGGCGTGCGCTGTTACGTTCATTGTGAAAGATGAGTTTTCGGGAACATCAAACACGCCTTCGCCTTTGATTATAAGTTTTTCCGCCTGTCCCTGAATGCTGACCTCCATCTCGCCGCTGAGGATCTCCATTACCTCTGCTGCCGCAGTGTTGAAGGTATATTCGCCGGGCTGGATGAAACCCAGAGTCTTTTTTGTTCCGTCTTCAAAAATAACAGTGCGGCTTACCACATTTCCGCCGAAAAATACGTTTGCTTTTTTAACGACTGTAACATTGGTGAATTCAGACATGTTTATGCTCCGATAGTGTTATTAACGGCTGATTATACACTATCCGCCGTCGTTGTCCATTCAAGGTTCGTTACAAATTGTTACAATTCAGAACAACTTTAAACACTCTTTTAAAATCATGCCTGTATATTAGAATTCAGAAAGATACAGGAAGGTTGACCATGCCTAAGATGAATTCACTTTTCACAAAACTTCTGCTGCTGACTATTCTGGCGGCCGCACTGCTTAACTTTGCGGTGTTTGCAACCTTTCATTATTATTCGATAACCACTGACACCAGAATGCGGTCTAACATGACCGACTATGTGCAATATCTTGTAAGAGATATAGGAAATCCCCCTGAAAAAGCCAGAGCTGAAAAACTGGCAGAGCGTCTTGGCCTGTTTGTCTCTTACGAATCAGACTCCGAAAGCTGGACAGCGGGAGTGTCGCCAGATGATTTTCCGGACAGAAAACTGCTGGAATTTTTCAGCAGAGAAGGTCTGAGCATCTCCTCCGCCCACGGCTACACCCGTATAGTCAGCTCTGCCGACGGCGGGATACTCACTCTGCTCATGTTTCCCGAAAAGGGGGAGATAAGCAAACTGAGAAATCTGATGTTCGTCCTCTGCGGAATTATGATGGTGATTCTGGCGGGAACGCTTCTCATCATCAGGCGCATGCTGTCGCCTGTCAAAAAGATGCATGCGGCAATAGAAGAGGTTAAAAACGGCAATTACGGCCATAAGATAAGTCAGAGCGGAAGGGACGAACTGGCGCAGCTGTGCCGTATGTTCAACGGGCTGACTTCGGAGATTGAGCGTGCTGTCCGTTCCCGTGAACGGCTTCTGGCGGATGTGAGCCATGAACTGCGTACCCCTCTGACCAGTATGCGGGTGGCGGCGGACATGGTTGCCGACGAGGAGTTGAAGCAGTCCCTCATTGAAGACATCAACAGTATGGACACTCTCACCGGAAAGGTTCTGGAATCCGCAAGGCTTGGCGTCTCAGACAGGATTCTGGAGATGGATACGGTGGATTTTTCCGCACTTGTCCGGCGTTGTGCCGGAAAATTCAGAAACAGGGGGAGCAATATAGAGCTTTCTATCTATGAGAATATAAGCCTCTGTGCAAACGGTCTGATGCTTGAGAGCCTTATGACCAATCTGCTTGAGAATGCCGTAAAATATTCCGTCAATACGGATTCGCCTGTAAAAGTGACGGCTTTGAAGGATGCGGACGGACTGACAGTGACCGTTTCTGACAAAGGGCAGGGCATTGCCGCAAAAGAGATCCCTTATGTTTTCGAACCTTTTTACAGGTCAGACACGGCAAGGACAAGAAACACCGGATACGGACTGGGACTGAGCCTGTGCAAGCGGATAGTGGAACTGCACGGCGGAACTATAAAACTGAGAAGTGAAGAGGGGGCAGGCACCGAAGTGGTGTTCACTCTGCCGCCCATGCTTATAAACATCTGATTTACGGAGGAAAATATGGAAACAGCAGTACAAAAGACCAGAGAGGAAGTTGTGGAGGCATTCAGAATGATGTGGGGAACCTATCCCGCGCCTGTGATGCTTATAACCTATAAACACGAAATAGTAGCAGTGAACGAACTCTGCGCATCATACGGCACTCCGCTTGGGGTTAAATGCTCCTCTCTGGGCGAGGCCGGAAGCCATTCCCACTGCGTTGCCGCCGAGGCCAGACGGTCGGGAAAACCTGCCAGAAAAGTCTGCTATGTCCCCAGCATGGATATGGTTTACGACGGCTACTGGATACCCGTTGAGGGTGAGTACATGATCCATTTTGGTAACGACATCACCGAGCATGTTGATGCCGAGCGGTACAAAAACCTGAGGTGATATCATGAGCAGAACTGAGATGATTGCATTTTGCCTTACAGCGTTTATATTTATAGCCACAATGCTGATTGCGCTCGCAGGTGAAATATGCAGAACAGGATTCTGATTGTTGACGACGATGTTAAGCTCTGCCGGATGCTCTCCCGCTATCTGGCTGAGTTCTCCTATACTGTTGACAGCCTGAACGACCCCACAGAGGCCGAGGGCTACCTGCGCAGATCATCGCCGTCCATAATAATTCTGGACGTTATGATGCCCAAGATGAACGGTTTTGAACTGTGTAAGAGGATACGCAGAGAGTCGGATATTCCTGTGATAATTTTATCAGCCAGAGGCGGTGTCGAGGACAGGATAGCCGGGCTTGAGGCAGGGGCGGATGACTATCTGCCGAAACCTTTCGAGCCAAGAGAGCTTGTGGCCAGAATATCCTCAATTCTGAAAAGGGCGGAGGGCAGACAGCAGGCTCAGCCGTCTGCTGGAGGAATCGACCACGGCAGGCTGAACGTTGATACTGACACACACAGGGCTTTTCTGGACGGAACAGAACTGGAGCTGACCCGTGCGGAATTTGTTATTTTATGTCTGATGCTCCGCAACCCTTACAGGGTTCTGGACAGAGACAAAATTTTCAACGAGCTTAAAGGACTGGACTGCGATGCGTTCAACAGGACCGTGGATGTCACCGTCAGCAGACTCAGAACAAAGCTGGGCGACGACCCTAAAGCTCCGAGTTTTATAAAAACCGTGTGGGGTGAAGGATATATGTTCATTGCGGAGAAGTGAAAGACGGGATGGAGATATTCTTCGTATAGTCAGAATGACTTATAAAAAATGGAGGCTTTCGCCTCCCTTTTTGTATTATCTGAAAACTTTAAGTCTGGCCTCAAGGGGTGAAAACTGTTTTTCGCCGGGCTGGGCAACGGGTTTGCCGAAGGGCATCTGGGCTATCAGCTTCCAGTTTTCGGGCAGTCCCCACTCATTTCTTACGTCTTCATCTATCAGCGGGCTGTAGTGCTGAAGGGATGCGCCGAGTCCTGTCTGTTCCAGAGCCGTCCATACCACGAACTGGAGCATGCCTGACGAGTGGTTTGACCATACGGGGAAGTTATCCGCATAGGCGGCGAACTGCTCCTGAAGTCCTTTCACAACGGCCTGATCCTCGAAATACAGAACGCTTCCCGCTCCCGCTTTAAAAGAGTCTATCTTGGCTTCCGTCTGGGCGAATGCCTCTGCCGGAACTATCTTTCTCAGCTGTTCCTTTGCGATGTTCCAGAGTTTTTCGTGCTGTTTTCCGAACAGCAGAACAACTCTTGCGCTCTGGGAGTTGAAGGATGAGGGCGCATGGAGCACCGCCTGCTCAACTATGGTTTCGATCTCCTTTTCGGATACGGTCAGTTCGTTTGATATTCCGTAATATGTACGTCTCTCTTTTACTGCGTTTAAAAAATTTTGCCAGCTCATGATGTTCCTCCGTTTATTCGATGTCGAACTATATGTGTAAATTTTTTAAGCCGTCTGGCTTTTGCCGAGCTTTCTGCAAATGTCGCCCAGCGTTTTCTTTTCTTCTGCTGTCAGTGATCTGAAACATTTCACTATCGCCCGTGCATGGTCGGGGAAAATCCTGTGGATAAGGTTATGCCCCTCTTCGGTCAGATGCACTGTTATGTAGCGTCTGTCCTCTTCGCTGCGCACCCGTTCCACCAGTTTCCGTTTTTCGAGGTTGTCTATAACGGTGGTGATGTTAGCAGTGCTTTTCAGGTTTTTGTCCGCCAGCTCTTTCTGACAGAGTGCTCCGAGATGATACAGGGTTTCCAGCACTCCGAACTGGGTGTCGGACAGTTTCTCTTTTGTCAGGTGGTCATGGGCGGCATCGGTGACGCTCTTTGAGGCACGCATCAGCTTGATGTATACATCAAGAGCTTCAACCTCTTCCGCCGTTCCTTTATGCTTTGTCATGTCATCCGCCTCACTTCAAACTATATGATATCAAATTATTCGAATCCAAATATTTGTCAAGGGGGAAATAGCTGGAAAAATAATATCAGTATTTTTTAGTATATCTGTAAAAACTTTGCGACATTGCGTCGGTGTTCATCCAGAGATAGGGGAAGTGGCCGTAAAGCACACTGAGGGATTTTTTTACGGCTATCTGAGGAGGGATCTCCTTTACCGCATAAAAATACAGCGCAACTCCCAGACCTGTTCTGTCGGAGCCGCCAAGACAGTGGATCAGCATTGGGCGTTCGGCAGTTTTCAGAATCTGCACAAGTTCTTCCATCTTTTTCATGGGGGCAGGCATTGTCGAAGACAGGGCGACGTCGTAATGAGCCATTCCCAGCTCTTCAGATGCTCTTATCTCCTGCCTGTACCATTCTTTGTCCGGTCTTGCCCTGCGCAGGCTGATAACTGATTTTATTCCGTATTTATCTTTATATTCTTTCAGCATTTCCGGAGTGGGCTGTGCGCTTCTGTAGAGCACACCCTTTTCGACCGTGTGGAAGTTATGGTTTATAAACTTCTGATAAATGAAGAATAAAAAAATAATTGCCACTATGGCGCCGAACGTCATCAGTATTTTCTTGATCATGGGTGTCATGATAGCTCTTTGTACGCCTATTTTCAACCCCGCACTTGAAAATGAAAAAAACTGAAAAAAACCGCCTACCAATTATGGTGTGTAAGTTAATTTTAAAACTGACAGTGTCGTTTTTGCGATTCTCTAAATGGTGAAATGTTTGTTTTGTGAATTGACCTGATAAATAAGGATTTTTTGAGGATATTTTCAGTTTTTATCTGATTTGGGAAGTGCGCAAATGATTATTTTAAAAAGTCATGTTTGTTAGTTCTTTGTCACGCTTCACAACGATTGTACCTTGGTACGATGTTTTCATTGTGAAATGCGGTATGATTCCAACATTAAATTATTCCGAGGTGTCTCATGTCTGCAGTTGGAAAAGTTATTCAGGTTATCGGTCAGGCGGTTCTCCACAGTATCGACGGCTCAACGAGAATGATCTATCCGGGAGATATAATCTCTCTGGGCGATGTTATCGAAACCACCACAGGCTCAAAGGTTGTTCTTCAACTGGCAAGCGGCAGAGAGATAGTCGTTGGTGCTAACGAGCAGGTAGCCATCGACGAAACACTGATTTCAGCATTTGACGATGCAGTTGTAAATGCGGACGAGCTTCAGCAGATGCTGGAGAGCGGCGAAGACCTTTCCGACAGTCAGGAAGAGACGGCAGCAGGTGAGGAGGCCGGACAGAACATCTCTCTTGGCGATTACCTCAGCGGGGATTCATCCGAAGGATATGTCGGCAGCTATCTGCTCCCCTCTGCATATGTTGCCCCCGCCTCAGAAACAAACAACCCCGGAACAGGCACCACAAACAATAATACTCAGACGACAGAAACCACGGACGGTACTATAACATATTCACTTGCCGCAGGAGCGGCAGTTCCTCCCGGTTTTGTGCTCAACCCCGACGGATCCTATTTCATAGACCCCTCTATCCCCGACTACGACTATCTGGGCGAAGGCGAAACTGCTGAATATAACGTTGACGTTATCGTCACATATCCCGACGGCTACACTGAGCCGGGGGTTATCAACGTTGTCATCGAGGGAACGAACGACGCTCCCGTTGCCTATGCCGCAGTTATCGATGCGGTTGAGGACGGAGCAGTGGTTACAGGTCAGCTTCAGGCGAACGACCCCGATGTGAACGATGTGCTCACATATGCGGCGGTCTCTCAGGATACTCCCGCCGGATTCACCCTTAATCCCGACGGCTCATACTCGTTTGATCCCGCATCCTACGGCTATCTGGCTCAGGGACAGACAGCGACCTTCTCCGTTACATATTCGGTCACTGACGACAAAGGCGCAGTTGACTACAATACTATTACAATAACAGTCACAGGAACCAACGATGCCCCTGTGGTAAGCGATATAACCTATTCAGGCACAGAAGATACACCCGTTATCATCACTGCAGAACAGCTCCTTGCGCAGGCGAGCGATGTTGACGGCGATACTCTCTCAATCGTTTCTGTTGACTCCGTTTCCGGCGGCACACTGACCGACAACGGCAACGGTACATACACATTCACTCCCGACAGAGACTACAGCGGACAGGCTGTGTTTACCTTTACAGTGACAGACGGCACGGCAACATCATCCGCCACAGGCAGAATTGATATTGCTGCGGTGAACGATGCTCCTGTGGCCGAGGCGGCTGCAAACGCCGTCACTGAAGGTAACATCATTTCAGGCCAGCTGACCGCAACTGATGTTGAGGGCGACATTCTCACTTTCAGCACCAACGGCGAGCTTCCTGCCGGATTTGTGCTCAACCCAAATGGATCCTACAGCTTTGATGCCTCTTCATACGGCTATCTGGCAGAGGGTCAGCAGGCTGTTTATGACATCACCTACACTGTTTCCGACGGAAACGGCGGAACGTCTGTTTCAACACTCACCATAACCGTTACAGGCACAAACGATGCACCCGTTGCCGAGGCGGCCGCAGCTTCTGTTGTTGAGGACAACACCATCACAGGACAGCTCACGGCAACAGATGCTGACAGTGCAGTTTTAACTTTTGCGGCTGTGGGTGATACCCCCGCCGGATTTACTCTCAACCCCGATGGTTCTTATACCTTCGATGCCTCATCATACAGCTATCTTACGGAAGGCCAGCAGGCGGTTTATGAGATACCCTATACGGTGACTGATGAACTTGGAGCAACTTCCACTGCAAAACTTACTATCACCGTTACAGGTACAAACGATGCACCCGTTGCCGAAGCGGCCGCAGCTTCTGTTGTTGAGGACAACACCATCACAGGACAGCTCACGGCAACAGATGCTGACAGTACAGTTTTAACTTTTGCGGCTGTGGGTGATACCCCAGCCGGATTTACTCTCAACCCTGATGGTTCTTACACCTTCGATGCCTCATCATACAGCTATCTGGCAGAGGGCCAGCAGGCGGTTTATGAGATACCCTATACGGTGACTGATGAACTTGGAGCAACTTCCACTGCAAAACTTACTATCACCGTTACAGGTACAAACGATGCGCCAGTTGCCGAAGCGGCCGCAGCTTCTGTCGTTGAGGACAACACCATCACAGGACAGCTCACGGCGACCGATCCCGACAGCACAGGTCTTACATTTACAGTCAGCGAGCCGCCCGCAGGGTTTACACTTAATCCTGACGGCTCATACAGTTTCGATGCCTCCTCATATGACTATCTGGGCGAGGGCGAGCAGACGGTTGTCGAGATACCCTATACAGTCACAGATGAATTTGGCGCAGCTTCCACTGCAAAACTTTCTATAACCGTAACCGGCACGAACGATGCGGCTGTGGTTTCCGCTGATTCTGTGGTTCTTACGGAGGCAGATGCTCCTTTAACTGCTAACGGTCAGCTTACGATAACTGACGTAGACAACCCTGCTGTGTTTGTTGCTCAGACAGACACAGAAGGTACATACGGCAAGTTCAGCATAGACGAGAATGGAGCATGGACGTTTGTTGCCAACTCAGCTTTCAACGAACTGAATGTTGGTGATTCCTACTCTGAAACCTTCACTGTTGCGGCAGCTGATGGTACGACATCGACTGTTACAGTACGCATAAACGGCACTAACGATGCGGCTGTTCTTTCAAGCGAATCAGTGGTTCTTACTGAATCTGACACAGCACTGACTGCTAACGGCCAGCTCACTATAACAGATGTTGACAACCCCGCTGTGTTCGTTGCACAGACAGACACAGAGGGCACATACGGCAAGTTCAGCATAGATGAGAACGGCGCATGGACGTTTGTTGCCAACTCAGCTTTCAACGAACTGAATGTCGGTGATTCCTACTCTGAAACCTTCACTGTTGCGGCAGCTGACGGCACTACATCAACCGTTACAGTACGCATAAACGGAACGAACGATGCCGCAGTTCTTTCCTCTGAAAGTGTAGTTCTTACCGAATCTGACGCTACACTTACTGCTAACGGTCAGCTTACGATAACAGATGTTGACAACCCTGCTGTGTTCGTTGCTCAGACTGACACGGAAGGCGCATACGGCAAGTTCAGCATAGATGCTAATGGCGCTTGGACATTTACAGCCAACTCAGCTTTCAACGAGCTTAACGTAGGCGATTCTTACTCAGAAACTTTCACTGTAGCGGCTGCTGATGGTACGACTTCTACAGTAACTGTTAGAATCAACGGCACAAATGATGCCGCAGTTCTTTCAAGCGAGTCAGTTACATTGACTGAATCAGACGCTGCACTCACTACCAATGGTCAGCTGACGATCACAGACGTGGATAACGCTGCTGTGTTCGTCGCACAGACAGACACGGAAGGTACATACGGCAAATTCAGCATAGATGAGAATGGCGCTTGGACTTTCGTTGCTAACTCAGCTTTCAACGAACTGAACGTTGGCGATTCCTACTCGGAAACATTTACGGTAGCGGCGGCAGATGGTACTACATCAACCGTTACAGTACGCATAAACGGTACGAATGATGCAGCTGTTCTTTCTTCTGAAAGCGTAATACTGACAGAATCTGACACAGCACTGACAGCTAACGGACAGCTTACGATCACAGACGTTGACAACCCCGCAGTGTTCGTCGCACAGACAGACACAGAGGGCACATACGGCAAATTCAGCATAGATGCTAATGGTGCTTGGACTTTCACCGCCAACTCAGCTTTCAACGAGCTGAACATAGGCGATTCCTACTCAGAAACCTTCACTGTTGCGGCAGCTGACGGAACTACATCAACCGTTACTGTACGCATAAACGGTACGAACGATGCGGCCATCCTGTCCAGTGAATCAGTAACCCTTACAGAAACTGACACCGCACTCACAGCTAACGGTCAGCTTACGATCACAGACGTGGACAACCCTGCTGTGTTCGTCGCTCAGACAGAAACAGAGGGAGCATACGGCAAGTTTAGCATAGACGAGAACGGAGCATGGACTTTCACCGCCAACTCAGCTTTCAACGAGCTGAACATAGGCGATTCCTACTCTGAAACATTTACAGTATCAGCGTCTGATGGCACGACATCGACAGTGACAGTCAGAATCAACGGTACTAACGATGCGGCAATCCTGTCCAGTGAGTCAGTAACCCTTACAGAAACTGATACCGCTCTTACAGCCAACGGTCAGCTTACGATAACAGACGTTGATAACCCCGCAGTGTTCGTCGCTCAGACTGATACGGAAGGCGCATACGGCAAGTTCAGCATAGATGAGAATGGAGCATGGACTTTCACCGCTAATTCAGCTTTCAACGAGCTGAACGTCGGTGACTCATACTCAGAAACATTCACTGTATCAGCAGAAGACGGCACAACATCGACAGTGACCGTTAGAATCAACGGCACAAATGATGCCGCAGTTCTTTCAAGCGAATCAGTAGTTCTTACAGAATCCGATACGGCACTTACAGCCAATGGTCAGCTTGCGATAACAGATGTTGACAACCCCGCAGTGTTTGTCGCACAGACTGAAACGGAAGGCATATATGGCAAATTCAGCATAGATGCCAATGGCGCTTGGACATTTACAGCCAACTCAGCTTTCAACGAACTGAACGTGGGCGACTCATACTCAGAAACCTTCACTGTTGCGGCTGCTGATGGAACTACATCAACCGTTACTGTACGCATAAACGGCACAAATGATGCGGCCATCCTGTCCAGTGAATCAGTAGTTCTTACAGAATCCGATGCGGTACTTACCGCCAACGGTCAGCTTACGATAACAGATGTTGATAACC